>NZ_JBEXDB010000002.1:532148-533321 GCF_040605575.1 Streptomyces sp. NPDC005566
CACCACCGGTGCTGCCGCCACGGTTGTCATCGCGGCGGGGACCGCTGCTGGGACGGTCATCACGACGCTCGAAACCACCGCTGGGGCGACCACCACGGTCATCACGCTGACCACCGCGGTACCCACCACGCTCGTCATCACGACGCGGCGCACGATCATCACGGCGGAAACCACCGCCGGTGCTGCCGCCGCGGTTGTCATCGCGGCGGGGGCCGCTGCTGGGACGGTCATCACGACGCGGCGCGCGGTCGTCGCGGCGGAAACCACCACCGGTGCTGCCACCACGGTTGTCGTCACGGCGGAAACCGCCGCCGGCGCTGCCGCCACGGTTGTCATCGCGGCGGGGACCGCTGCTGGGACGGTCATCACGACGGGGAGCACGGTCGTCACGACGCTCGAAGCCACCGCTGGGGCGACCACCACGGTCATCACGCTGACCACCGCGGTACCCACCACGCTCGTCATCACGACGCGGCGCGCGGTCGTCGCGGCGGAAACCACCACCGGTGCTACCACCACGGCTGTCGTCACGACGGAAACCGCCGCCGCCACCGCCACGGTTGTCGTCGCGACGAGGGCCGCTGCTGGCACGGTCGTTGGTGTCACGTCGAGGCGCGCCGGACCGGTCGTCACGACCGCCACGGAAACCGCCCCTGTCACCGCCGTCACGGCGACGCGGCTCGCGCTCCGGACGGTCGTCGGAAGAGTTGGTGGACATGGGGGTGACTCCTGTCATCGGGTACCACAGACATTCTCGCGCAGCCGACCATCCGACGCGCTTCGACAAAAACAAAAGGACCCTTGGTCCCAGCATGAACGCTGGGACCAAGGGTCCTTGAAAGATTGTTCGGCGGCGTCCTACTCTCCCACAGGGTCCCCCCTGCAGTACCATCGGCGCTGAAAGGCTTAGCTTCCGGGTTCGGAATGTAACCGGGCGTTTCCCTAACGCAATGACCACCGAAACACTATCGGCCAACTCCGCAGTAAAAAGCAGAGTATCGGCACTTAGCGAACAAGCACACTTTTCAATTAAGTAGTGAAACTGTTCAACCAGCACGACTATTCGTGGCCTGGGAACAACACAGTGGACGCGAGCAACTGAGGACAAGCCCTCGGCCTATTAGTACCAGTCAGCTCCACCCGTTACCGGGCTTCCACATCTGGCCTATCAAC